>JADKAQ010000021.1 GCA_016719105.1 Gemmatimonadota bacterium
TCGCTCACCGCGCTGCGCCAGTGGAACATCGCCCACCAGCGGGCCGGCGCCATCAAGTACGGCCAGGCGCTGCTCGACATCTCCGACGAGATGGACCTGCAGGCGGATCGGGCGCGCTACGACGCAGATCGTCGGAAGGACATCCTCCTCGCCGCGACCAACGGGATCGATGCCGCGATGAAGGCCAACCGCCTCGACGCGCTCCTCTTTCCCGGCGTGAGCAGCGCGGGTATCGCCGCCCGACCGGGCTACCCGTCGATCACGGTTCCCTTCGCGCTTCTCCCCGTGACCCCGGCGCCCCCGGCGGCGGCGGCGGCGCGTTCCCCGCGGGCTTCGAGCCCAAGCCGGCCCCGTATGGCGTCACGTTCACCGCCGGAGCCTGTGCCGAGCCGAAGCTGATCGAGCTCGCGTACGCCTTCGAGCAGGCCACGAAGCGGCGCAGGTCGCCGCCGCAGTTCCCGTAGAGAGGCGCGCCTAGTCGCCGCTCAGCGCTAAGTCGGTGCAGCTGCCGGCAGGCGGTGACGCGGGCGGCGTCGCGTGCCCGCCGGCGCGCCGAAAGCGCCCCAGCAACGACGAACGCCAATGCTCCATGATCTCGTACACCGTCGGGATCACGACGAGCGTCAGACGGTCGAGGCGATCCAACCCCGCCGATCACCGCCCGCCCCAGCGGCGCGCGGAAGTCGGCCCTCGCCGATGCCTAACGCCACCGGGATCATCCCGGCAATCAGCGCCAGCGTGGTCATCATGATCGGGCGCAGGCGGATGCCCAGCCTTGATAAAGGGGCGTCGCGCACGCTCAGCCCGCCGTCGCGATGCGCCCACTTGGCAAAGTCGATGAGGAGGATCGCGTTCTTCGCCACCAGCCCCATCAGCATCATCACCCCGATCAGGCTCATCACGTTGAGCGTGTCGCCGGTGAGCAGGAGCGCCAGCACCACCCCAATCAGTGAGAGCGGGCGCGAGAGCAGGATCACCAGCGGCTCGAGGAAGCTCCCGAACTGCACCACGAGGATGAGGTACATCAGCATCACGGCGATGCCGAGCGCGGTGATGATCGCGCTGAACATCTCGTTCTGGCTCTCGACCTGCCCCGCTTCGCTGATGCGGTAGCCGGGCGGGAGTGGGATCGACGTCACCCGGCGCATCACGTCGGCCGCCACGTTCCCCATCGAGGCGCCGAGCACGTTGGCGCCCACCGTCACCACGCGTCGCCGCTGGTAGTGGTCGATGCGCGCCGGGCTCATCCCGCCGTCACGGTGGCCACCTGCGACAGCGGGACGTACGGCAGCGCTCCGTTCGCGCCGGGACGCTGCCCGGTGAGCATGATCGGGAGCTGCGCGACGTCGGCGGCGCGCGAGCGCGCAGCCGGCGCCAGGCGCACGCGCACGTAGCGCGAGATCCCCGACGGATCGACCCACGTCCCCGCGTCGACCCCGGCGAAGGCGAAGCGCAGCGACGTGGCCAGCTGCCCGACGCTCACGCCGAGCGACGACGCGAGTGCCCGGTTCACGCGGATCGCCAGCTCGGGGGTCTGCCCCCGGGTCGAGAGCCCGACGTCGACCGCGCCGGGGACGACGCGCACCGAGTCGGCGACTCGCTCGGCGATCGTGGCAAGCTGCTGCGCATCGGGGCCCTGCACCTCGAGTTGCATCTGCTTCTGGTTGCCGGCCAGGCTGCCGGCATCGTACGTGTAGGCCACCGCCCCCGAGATGCTGGCCACCTCGCGGCGGATCACCTGCCCGAAGTCGAGCTGCGAGATGTCGCGTTTCTGCTTGGAGACCATGCGCACATAGACCGTCGCTTCGTCGACGGCCCCCGAGCCGCTCGAGCTGCCAACGGTTGTGTAGGTATACGCCACCACGCCCGTGTGCGCGCGGATCTGGCGCGCGACTTCCTCGGCCTTGAGTATCGTGTACTCCAGCGACGACCCGGGCGGCGTCTCGATCGAGACGTTCAGCTCGCCGTTGTCCATGACCGGCTGGAAGCCGAAACCTCCAAAGGCCACCTGCAGCCAGAGCGCGAGCACCAGCGTGGTCGTGGCGATGCCGATCATCCACCAGCGGTGGTCGAGCGCCCAGGCGATGATGGTCTCGTAGCGCTCGGCCTGTCGGTCGAACCAGACGTTGAATCGGTCCAGCGCGCGGGCGATCGGGTTGCGACGCTCGTGCGCCTCGAGCTGCGGATCGGGCCAGTAGGCCGACAGCATCGGGTCGAGCGAGAACGAGACGAAGAGCGAGACGAGCACCGCGCTGGCGATCGTCAGGGCGAACGGCTTGAAGAGCTGCCCGGCGATCCCCGGCATGAAGCCGACCGGGACGAAGACCGCCACGATGGAGAAGGTGGTCGCCGCCACCGCGAGCCCGATCTCATCGGTCCCTTCGTGCGATGCCGTCACGTGGTCTTTTCCCATCTCGACGTGTCGCACGATGTTCTCGCGCACGACGATCGCGTCGTCGATGAGGATGCCGATGGCGAGCGACAGCCCCATCAGCGACATCACGTTGAGCGAGAAGCCGAAGAGCAGGAGCGGGGCGAAGGCCGTCAGCACCGACACCGGGAGTGCGAGCCCCGTGATGACCGTCGAGCGCCACGAATTGAGGAAGAGGAAGACTACGAGGACCGTCAGCAGCGCCCCCTCGAACAGCGTCTCCTGCACGTTGCTCACCGAACGGCGCACGCGCGCACCACCATCGCGCACGAACTCGATCGACACCCCGGCGGGGAGCGTGGCCTGCAACTCCGCGACGCGCGCACGCACCGCGTCGCCTACGCCGGTGGTGCTCGCCTCACGCGACTTGATGATGTCGAGCCCGATCGCCGGGACGCCGTTGAACAGCGCGGCCGACGTGGGCTCCGCGGCCCCGGCTTCCACGTCGGCGAGCTGGCCGAGCCTGACGAGTTGCCCCGTACGTTGCGCGACGACGATGTCGGCAAAGTCCGAGGGCGCCCCCAGGCGGCCGTCCAGGCGAATCACGCGGTTCTCGAGCGCCGCATTCACCCGCCCCACGGGGGCGGCGAGATTCTGCGCGCGAATCGTGTTCACCACCTGGTCGATCCCCACCCCGGCCGCGGCCAGGTCGCTCGGGCGCACGTTGATGTTGAGCTGTGCGCTGTCTCCCCCGACGATGGTCACCTGTGCCACGCCAGCGATGGAGCGCAACTCGCCGCCAATCGTCTGGTCGGCCAACTGCGTGAGCTGCGGTGTGGAAAGCGTCCGCGACGTGAGGGCGAGCGACACGATGGGCAGCTGCGTCGGATCGAACCGGTTCATCACCGGCTCGAGGATCTCCTGCGGGAGCTGCGGACGCACCGCCGACATCGCGTCGCGCACGTCCTGCATCGCCTGGTCGATGTCCTTGGAGAAGACGAACTGCACCACGACCTGTCCAAAGCCGTCGGTCGACGTGGAGTTCATCCGGTCGACACCGCTGATGGATGACAGCTTGTCCTCGATGCGTGTGACCACCTCGCGCTCGACCACATCGGGGGCGGCGCCGGGGTAGGGCACGGCGACGAAGACGACGGGCGGCGTCAGCTCCGGAAACTCGTCGGTGCCGAGCCGAAAGAGCGACGCCAGGCCGAAGACCACGAGGGCGATCATCGACACGACGGTGATGATCGGTCGCTTGATCGCGAAATCGGAGATGTACACAGGGCAGACGAGGAAGAGGCGAGTGCGGACCGTCCCCGATACGATACCGCCCGGACCCCGCTCGAACCACACGCCATCCCTCGTCTTCTGGTCTTCTGGTCTTCCAAAGCGCTCGCCATATTCGCGCGACCAGTCTGGAGACCCGATGCGCACCACCGGCGGCGAAGTCCTTGCACGGATTCTCAAGATCGAAGGGGTCGACGTCGTCTTCGGCATCATCGACGGCACCTACTTCGGCTTCTACTCGGCGCTCCACCGTTTAGGCATCCGCCTCATCACGCCGCGCCATGAAGCCAGCGCCGCGCACGCGGCCGCGGCCTACGCGCGCCTGACGGGGCGCCTCGGCGTCTGCATGGCCAGCAACGGCCCCGGCGTCGCCAACATCCTCCCCGGCCTCGTGGTCGAACAGGCCGAGGGGAATCGCGTCCTCTGTATCACCAGCGCGCGACGCACCGGTGCGATGTATCCGCTGCGCACCGGGACCTATCAGGGGTTCGATCAGCAGGCGGTCGTTGGGTCGTTCGCCAAGTTCAGTCGCGCCGTCCCGTCGTTCGACCGCATCCCCGAGTTGATGCGCGCCGCCCTGCGGGCCTGCTGGGACGGTCGCCCGGGCGTCGTGCACCTGGACGTCCCCGAGAACCTGATGAACGGCGAGGTCAAGGCGGTCGTCCCGACCTGGCAGCCGTCGCAGTATCGGCGCACCACGCCGCTCGCCCCCGACGCGCGCGACGTCGAGCGCGCCGCCGACCTCCTGCTGCGCGCCGAGCTTCCGCTCATCCACGCGGGGAGCGGGGTGATCCACGCGCAGGCACACGAGGCGTTGCGAACGGTTGCCGAACTGCTCGAGGCGCCGGTCACCACCAGCTGGGCGGCGCGCGGCGTCTTCGACGAGGAATCGCCACTCGCCCTCCCGATGACGCACGTCAAGCTCAACACGCTGGCGCGCAACGACGCCGACACGGTGCTCATCGTTGGCTCCCGCGTGGGAGAGACCGACTGGTGGGGCAAGGCGCCCTATTGGCGACTCCCGAGCGAACAGAAGACGATCCAGGTTGACGTGGACGAGGCGATCATCGGCGCCAACAAGCCGGCCGATGTGGCGATCGTTGCCGACGCCGGGGTCTTCCTCCCCGCGCTCCGTGCTCGGCTCGAGGCGCGCCGCGGCGAGATGTCGATGACGAAGCGTCGAGCGGCGCTGGCCAGATACCGGGAGCACGTCCGCCGCTACGAGGCCAAGCTCGCCCGCGCGTTAGGCAACACCCGCGCTCCCGTGCACTCGGCGCACGCGCCGGCGCTGGTGCGCGAACTCTTTCCCGCCGGGAGTCCCCTCGTCGCCGATGGTGGCAATACGGCCGTGTGGAGCATGTTCTATACGCGCGCCCACGCCCCGGCCCGCATGCTCAGCACCATGAAGATGGGGATGCTCGGTGCCGGGATGGGGCAGGCGGTGGGGGCGGCGGTGGCTGTCCCCGACCATCCGGTGGCCTGCCTCATCGGCGATGGGGCGGCGGGGATGCACCCGCAGGAGATCGAGACCGCCGTCAGGCACAAGCTGCGCATCGTGTGGCTGGTGCTGTGCGACAAGCAGTGGGGGATGGTGAAGATGACGCAGTCCATCGCCCTCCGCCCGGTCAAGATGCTGCTGAAGAAGCGGCTCGACGCCGACGAGAACATCTGGACCGACGTCGGCGAGATCGACTTTGCCAAGCTGGCCGAGTCGATGGGGGCGGCGGGAACACGGGTGAATGAGCCGGCGGCCCTGCGCCAGGCCATTGTGCAGGCCCTCGCGCACGACGGGCCGACGGTGATCCACGTCGACGTCGACCCGACCGTGCACATGTGGGCCCCTGGGCTCATCCACTTCAAGGCGATGCACCAGGAGCCCAAGGGGACGTGACCGACGTCGACGCGGTCCGCCTCAACTTCAGCGCCAGCACGTTGCACCTGCTCAATGCGATCCTCGGGATCGTGATGTTCGGCGTCGCGCTGGACATGAAGGGGGACGACGTCCGGCGCGTCGTGACCAACCCCCGCCCGGTGTTGATCGGGCTGCTCGGGCACTATCTCGTCTTCCCGGCCGTCACCTTCCTCCTCGTGACGACCCTTCGCCCGGCGCCAAGCATTGCGCTGGGGATGATGCTGGTGGCCAGTTGTCCGGCAGGGAACATCTCGAACTTCCTCGTGCACCTGGCGGGAGGCAACACCGCGCTCTCGGTGAGCATCAGCTCGGCCTCGACCGTCCTGTCGGTCGTGCTCACGCCCCTGGTGCTGCGCGCCTGGGGAACGATGTACGCGCCGACGCGCACCCTCCTGCGCGATGTCGCCGTCGACCCCGTGGAGATGTTCGTCACGATCTTCCTCCTCCTGGGGCTCCCGCTCGCGGCCGGGCTGTTCACCGCGCGCCGGTGGCCCACGCTGGCCGATCGGCTGCGCCGACCGCTCAAACGCCTCTCGATCGCCGTCTTCGCACTCTTCCTGGTCGCGGCGCTCGCCGGCAACTGGCAGTACTTCGTCACCTACGTGCGCCGCGTCGTCCTTGCCGTGTTCCTGCATAACGCGACGGCGCTCGCCGCCGGCTACTGGACGGCGGCGCTCCTCGGCCTCGGGGAGCGCGACCGCCGCGCGGTGAGCTTCGAGGTCGGGATCCAGAACTCGGGGCTGGGGCTCATCCTCATCTTCGCCTTCTTCGGCGGCCTCGGCGGGATGGCGATCGTCGCCGCATGGTGGGGAATCTGGCACGTCATCGCCGGCATGTCGCTGGCGACGTGGTGGTCGCGGCGCCCGGTCGCGCCAGCCGCGGGCGAGTCAGCTGGATGAGCGCCGCACGCACATGAGCGCCAACGTCCTCGTCACCGGCTCGTCAGGCTACATCGGGCGCTTGCTCGTCGAGGCACTCGCGACACGCGGCGCCGAGGGGCGCATGGGTCGCGTCGTCGCCGCCGACGTGCGCGAACCCGAGCGACTCCCCGCCAGCGTGACCTTCGTGCGTCACGACGTGCGCGACGACGGACTGGCCGACGTGCTGCGCCACCACGACGTGACCTGCGTCGTGCACCTCGCATCGATCGTCACGCCCCCCAAGGGGAGCACGCGCGCCGTCGAGTACGCGGTCGACGTCCAGGGGAGCCGGCGTGTCCTCGACGCCTGTATTGCCGCAAACGTACGGCGCCTCGTCGTCACGTCGAGCGGGGCGGCCTACGGCTATCATGCCGACAATCCTGCGTGGCTGGCCGAGGATGCCCCGCTGCGCGGCAACGAATCGTTTGCCTACAGCTGGCACAAGCGCCTGGTCGAGGAGATGCTCGCCGACTGTCGCGTGCGTCACCCGTCGCTCGAGCAGGTGATCTTTCGCGTCGGGACGATCCTCGGCGCCACGGTGCACAACCAGATCACCGCCCTGTTCGAGCGCACACGCCTCCTCGCCATCCGCGGGTCGGATTCGCCGTTCGTCTTCATCCACGACGCCGACGTCGTCGCCTGTCTCGTGCGCGCCGTCGACGCGCCGGTCACCGGGATCTTCAACGTCGCGGGCGATGGCGCGCTCAGCATCCGCGAGATCGCGGCCCTGCTCGGGAAGCCGGTCCTCACGCTCCCGGCGTGGCTGCTGCAGGGGGCGCTCGCGGTCGCGCGCCCACTCGGGCTCACTCGTTACGGACCCGAGCAGGTCGACTTCCTCCGGTACCGCCCGGTGCTCGACAACGCGCGGCTCAAGCGCGAGTTCGGCTACGTGCCGGCGCTCACGTCGCGCGAGGCGTTCGACCGATGGCGGGAGAGGGGGCGGGCCGACACCGGTCGCTGACCCGGTCTTCCGGCATCGAAGGGTGACATGGGCGCGCGCCGCCTATCGCGGCGCAGCCAGCGCGCTCTCCAGGACGTCACGCAGCTGCGCCACCTCGAACGGCTTCTCGAGGAAGAGCCACGGGCGCCCCGGGAGCACCAGGTCACGCGTGAGCCCGGCCGTGTTGCCCGACATGAGAATGATCGGGAGCGATGGGAGGAGCGCCCGGACGCGGCGCGCGAGCTCGGGCCCGTCCAGCGATGGCATGCGCACGTCGGTCAGTAGTACGTCGAAATCGTCCGGCCCAGCGGCCAGCTGTCGTAGCGCTTCGAGGCCGCTCGCGCACGGGGTGACCTGCCAGTCGAGCCGCGTGAGCTGACGCGCGATGATCGCGAGCACCGTGGCGTCGTCGTCGACCACGATGGCGCGGCGCGCGGGGCGCAGCGGCGCCAACGCGGTCGCCGATCCACGTCCCCTGCGCCCCTCGCGTCCACGCGGAGAGACGTCGCGGACGATCAGCTCGACGTAGCGGCCGTTTCCCGGCAGCTCGACGCGCGCACCCGTGATGGCCAGGTCTCGCCCCGAGTCGCGCACGTACGCGCGCAGCAGCTGGTCGCTCGCGCTGCGAAGGTAGGGCGCATCGGCCGGCGTTCCATCGTACCGCAACAGCACCGACGGGAATGCCCCGCCGGCCCGGAGCGGGTGCGGCGCCAGGCATCGCTCGGCCGCCGGGTTCGCATGTCGGACCGTCCCGTCGTCCTCCATGAGGACGATTCCGTCAGGTGCACGCTCGATGAGGACCGCGAGGCGCGCCGCCAGCGTCTGTGCCTGCTGCGTCAGCTCCAGCATCGCGCGCCGCGCCACGATCACGAGCATCGTTGCCCCGATGCACGCGAACTCGGTCATGATCACGCCGCCAATCGACGTGCCGCCCACCTCCCCCGCTGTGACCGCGCGCCACGGAACCGACGCGGGGATGGCCACGAGGTAGATCGCGGCAGTGATCACGGCATCGCGCGTCCCCAACAGGAGGCACGCGCCAACGACGACGTTGGGGAGAAAGACCATCGCCGGGTCGAAGGGGGCTGGGCCGAGGAACATGTCCAGCACCGTATCGAGTACCGCCGCGACGAGGATGACTCGCGTCCCCGACGTGTGGCGGCCGGCGCGCATGAGGGCGAGCGCCACGATGCAGGCGATCGCACCGACGACGTTCGTCACGCCCAGCGGGACGAAGGCACGATGCTGCAGTCCCTGCACGAAACCGATCGAGAGGACGTACGTCGCAAGACAGACCCAGGCGGCGATCGGGCCGATCGTTACCGCGAGCCGAGGAGCATCCGGTGCGACGAGGATCGGCGAGTCGCTTGCCGGAGCAAAAACGGGTGCACGCACTGCGGGAGGGGGAAGGGAAGAGGAAGGGCGAGCAAACCTGAGGACGGTCGCTTGAGGCAGCAAGGGGCGCAGAACGGGGGCACCGAAGATCACGGCACCTGCACGCTGGATCGTCGTCCCTTCCTCTGCCGCGATGCGGATGATCGGCGAGCCGGTCAGGTGATTCCCGATGGCGGAATGCGGACCAAGACATGCAGGATATCGCTCCCGCCCGCGGTACCGCGACGACTCGCCGGCTGGCTTCTCTCACCTCGGAAGTCCCCCGTGAAGACCGTGCTCCTTCGCCTGCTCGCCCTCATCGGGGCACTCGCCGCCGCGGTCGCGGTCTTCGTGACGGCCGCCAGGCTGGAACTGGGCTTCTGGCCGCTCGCGCTCCTGGCGCTCGTCGCCTTTGCGGGCGCCGGCTTCGGGCTCCTGCGCGCAACCGGGGGAGACCGGGCGGAGGCGTTGCGTTGGCTGCTGGGAGCCTCACTTGCCTACGCCATCGCGGCGCAGCTGTTGGTGGGACGGCGACCGGCCCGTACGCTGGTCGAGCCGACGCCATCGACCGAGACGAAATACTGGAGCCTTCCCGGCGGGGGACGCATCGCCTACGAGCTGGTGCAACCCAAGAACGACTCGCAGCGCCCGCCGGTTGTCGTCCTGCACGATGGCCCGGGGATGCCCGCGCTCCCCTTTCTCCATGCCCTCGGCAAGCGTCCGTACGACTTTCTCGTCGACGAGGGGTATCGCGTCTACTACTACGACCAGTTCGGGAGTGGACTGTCGGGACGTCTCGACCTCGCAAACGAGGCGCCGTACACCGTGGCGCGACACGTCGCCGACCTCGAGGCCATTCGGCGATCGCTCGGCGTGCCGACGATGATTCTCGCGGGAACCGGGTGGGGGGCGACGCTCGCCGTGCAGTATCTCCTGGAACATGCCGATCGCGTTGAGCGGATGATCCTCGAGTCGCCCGCGGCGATCTGGGCGCCGGCGTGGCCGGAGACGATCAACCCGGCAGCGCGTGCGAGGATCACCGACGTGCAGGCCTCGGCCATGGCCGCGCTCGAGCGACCGCCCATGCGCCTGGTCATCGGGCGCATGATGGCAGACTTCAGTCCGCGCTCGGCCCATCGCTGGATTCAGGATTGGGAAGGGGACCAGTGGTGGACGCGAAAGACCGAGGAGTCTATTCGCCTTGGCCAACCCAACCTCACCTGCAAGAGCGAGCCGGGTGAGGGGATTCCTCCCCCGTCCGGCCTTGGCTTCTTCGCCAACAGCTACACGCTCGCCGACGCCGTCTCGCTCCCGGACCCGCGACCCGCGCTCAAGATGCTCCGGAAGGAGTCGCTCATCATTCGCGGGACGTGTGACTACATCGACTGGCCGGTGTCGGCCGAGTACCTGAAGGCGATGAACGGAGCGCACTACGTGGCGATTCCCGCCGCCGGGCATTTCATCTTCCTCGAGCAGCCGATGATGTTCGCGGAGGTCGTGCGCGCCTTCCTCAAGGGGGAGACGCTCCCGCTGGAGGCCTACGCCCCGGCGAGCGGAGCGCGTTAGGCGGTTCGCGGTGCGGCGATCGGGGCGCGGCCGTGCGGGGGGCGTGGCTCGACTGCGAGGGAGTGATACCCCACATTCGAACGGCGCCGTGTCGGCGGCGGCCTCGTCGCCACCGGGACTCCGGACGCAATAGCCCGCTGCACGTCGTTGATTACCGGGCGGAACCCGCGCCGGAACCTCAGCTGAACGAGGAGGTCATGCCCCATCGCATCGCTCCCCCCGGGCCTCGCGCCACGTGTTGCGCGTCGCCGGCGCGCTCTGCATCGCCGCCCCTGCGGCACTCGGCGCGCAGGGCGTGGAAGGCCCGCGGGTGCAACGTCCGCGCGCCCGCGACGTCGGCGTCGTGGTCGGCGACTTTCCGCCGGGGCCGCACAACGCCATCACCGATGTGGCCGGTGTGCGCGTGGGGCACGCCACCGTCATCGCCGGCGATTCCATCAACACCGGCGTCACGGCGATCATCCCCGCCGCGGGAAGTCTCTACGCCAGTCCCGTTCCCGCGTGGATCCACGTCGGCAACGGCTACGGCAAGCTCCTCGGCGAAACGCAGGTCCGCGAGTTCGGCGAGATCGAGACGCCGATCCTCCTCACGTGCACCCTGTGCGTCTGGACCGCGGGCAAGGCGTTGGTCGACTGGGTGCCGGCGCAACCCGGCGAGGGAGAGCACACCGTCAATCCCGTCGTCGGGGAGACCAACGACGCGTACCTGTCCGACATGTGGCTCGATCCGGTGCGCCCCGCCCACGTGCAGCAGGCGCTCGCTGCCGCGTCGGGCGGTCCGGTCGCCGAGGGAAGCGTGGGGGCGGGCGCCGGTACCAGCGCCCTGGGGTTCAAGGGGGGGATCGGGACCAGCTCACGACGCATTCCCGCCGCGCTCGGCGGCTACACCGTCGGGGTCCTGGTGCAATCCAACTTTGGCGGGATCCTCGTCGTACGCCGCCAACAGCTCGGGTGACTACGTCATCGCCTTCTCCACCGCGAGTTCGGTTCGGCGCGTCCGCGCCGGGCGCTCGACGCTGCGCCCTGAATACGTGCGCAACGCCAACATGTCGCCCCTGTTCGAGGCGGTGGTGGAAGCCACGGAGGAGGCCGCGCTCAACTCGCTGTTTCGCGCGACCACGGTGACCGGTCGCGGGCGCACGGTCCACGCACTTCCCGTCGACTCGGCGGTGGCTATCCTTCGCCGGTACAACGCACTGCACTGGGATCGCACACGGCGGCCGGGGCGTGGCGTTTCCGCTCCGTCACGTCGACCTAACGAGTAAAGGGAGTGTTGCTGGCGCCCCCGCGTGCTGTCCCGACGTGCCCCTGCCTCTGGATTGGCACAAACCGCACCTTGGCTTCGTACAGTGGCGGTGCCCATGGCTGATCTGGAGATCGAACGAGAATTCCCCGGCCTCGTGAACGCCCTGGCCGGGGACTACACCATCGTCCGCGAGCTGGGGCGCGGCGGGATGGGGGTCGTCTTCCTCGCGCGCGACGACCGCCTCGACCGCCCGGTCGCCCTCAAGGTCCTCCCCCCGGCGCTCGCCTCCGACCCCACGGTCCGCGAGCGATTCCTGCGCGAGGTGGGCCCTCGCCTACGCGCACGCCCGCGGCGTCGTCCATCGCGACGTGAAGCCCGACAACCTCCTGCTCGAACGCGGGACCGATCGGTTGGTCGTCACCGACTTCGGGATCGCACAGGCGCCGGAGGCGTCGCGCCTCACGCAGACCGGGCACGTCGCGGGCTCCGGTCCAGCTTCATGAGTCCCGAGCAGGGGCGGGCGATGCGCTCGACGGGGCGCAGCGACCTCTATTCGTTGGGCACCGTCGGCTTCCCTCCTGCTCAGCGGGCGGCTCCCGTTCGACCATCAGCAGTCGGCGGCAATCCTGGTGCAGCGCGCCACGCGCGACGCCCGTCACTGCGCAGTGTGGCTCCCTACGGTAGCCGCGCCGATCGCGAAGGTCATCGATCGCTGCTCGAGCGAGATCCCAGCGCGCGCCCGCCGACCGGCGAGGCGCTGGCCGAGCTGCTCGTGCGGGCGCTGCAGGACGTCGCCACCAGCGATGCGGCATCCCGTCGCAACCGGTGCTCACCGAGAGCGAAGCCAACCTCGTCTGGCGGCGCGCCGCGCAGCTGCAAGCCGAGGCGGCGTCGCGGCTCGAGTCGCACGCGCGCGAGCAGGTGGCGCTGGCCCGCACCGACGGGCGCGATGGCGCCGGGCGCGAGCCGTCCGGCGGCTTCCGCGTCACGGCCGTGCAGGCGGCCGCCGAAGAAGCCGGAATCTCTCGGCAGTTTGTCTCACTCGCCCTCGCCGAGCTGCGGGCCGACACCGGGGCAGGGCAGGGGATGGTGGCGCGGTCCGCCGAACCGTCGGCGATCGTGCGTGCTACGCTGGGTCGCACGCCGCGGACCATCTCCATTTCGCGCGTCTTCGACCATTCGCCGCGTCGCGTGCTGGCCGCCATGGGGATGGCGCTGCAGCGCCTCCCGGCAGGGCTGCGCCTGCGCGGGACGATCGGCGGCCCGCGTTGCATGGTGGGGTGCTCGTCTTCGACATCCAGGGGATGGAGGCACACCGCTTCAGGGACGGGGTGGCGTACGGCAACTACCTGTGGTCGTGGACGCGCTACCAGAGTGGGTCAAGACGCTGCGTGCGCAGCTCGCGCCAGTCGGCGGTGACTCGTCGCTGTGAAGTGACGCTCACCAGGCCTCCCCGAGGGCGCGCCGGCGCCCTGTGGGAATCGTTCGGCTTCGGGGCCGGGGGCGGGTTGACTGGGGCCATGGCGGGAGCGCTCCTCGCCAAGAAGGCGATCCTCGTGGCGCTCTTCGGGCTGCCGACGGCGCTCCCCCTCCTCGCTGGCGGGGCGGCGCTCGGCGCGCTCGGCAATCGCCTGCTCTACCAGTACGCGATCCGTCAGTCGCGCGAGGAATGCGCAAGGCGCTCGATGAGATTCGGGCTCCGAGTTCACGCGGGCGCAGACGTTCGGCGATCCTTCGGCGACCCGGCGAAACCGCCGGCTACGCGGTGGGCACGCCGCGCGCCAGCGGCGCCTATCGCGCGGTTTCGCCACGGGCAGTGCGCGTAGCGCTTGCAGCGCGCACCACGCGCGCAGGCTGGGGCGGCGCGTGAACCCACCGATTACTCACTTCCCTGTCCGCTCGCCGGACGCATAGGTTGCCTCGGGTGCGCCGCCGGGCGAGAATACGTGGCAGCACCCGTCATGTATCGTTTGCCGTTCGACTTCCTTCGCATAC